>NZ_WUDQ01000198.1:0-6157 GCF_009827695.1 Paenibacillus sp. OT2-17
GGTGCTGCAACGCTTTAGTGCGTGTTCTTATCATTCGATTAATTATTAGCGAGCTCGCCTTTGAAGTCAAGGAAAAATGTCATATTTCTTTGCGGTGGGTTAGTATATAGGGTACACTGAGTTGGAAAGATAAATTTTTAAGTAATATCCCAAAATGAAAAGGTATACAACCCGAGAAGGAGATGAGGATTTTATGAGCTTAAAACCTTACAAACGAAGTAGAGTGGCTATTGTCGGCATGGGAGCGGTTGGCACAACAACCGGCTACACCCTACTGCTGCGCCAACGCATGTCAGAACTTGTCTTTATTGATGTCAACGTCAAAAAGGCGAAGGGGGAAATGCTCGATATGAATCATGGGCTTCCCTTTCTCGGTGGTGTCAAAGTGTGGGCAGGTGATTATGAAGACTGCCGTGATGCAGATATCATTATTGTTACAGCGGGCGCTTCACAAAAGCCGGGAGAAACGCGCATTGATTTACTGAAGCGTAATGCCGAAATTTTTGAAAGTATTATTGATAATATCGTCAAGGTCAATACACATGGCATTTTGCTGATCGCAACCAATCCAGTGGACATTCTCTCCTACATCTCTTGGAAACGCAGTGGTTGGCCTTCAAGCAGAGTCATTGGATCAGGAACGTTGCTGGACAGCGCACGCTTCCGCTATCTGATCGGGAAGCAAAAGGGCATCGATCCACGAAGCATCCACGCCCATATTATTGGAGAACATGGTGACTCTGAGTTACCTGTATGGAGCACAGCCAACGTAGCTGGAACTCCACTGGAACTGGGTGAAGAAACGAAAAATGAAATTTTTGAAAATACCAAGAATGCTGCCTATGAAATTATAGATGCTAAAGGCGCAACTTCTTATGCTATCGGGCTGGCTCTCGACCGAATCGTAGCCGCCATTCTCGGGGACGAGGGGTCGGTACTTAATGTGTCCACCTTGCTGGAAGATTATAACGGAGTATCTGACGTATATTTAGGTGTTCCAAGTATCGTAGATCACAATGGGGTACGTGAAATTTTGGATCTTCCGCTCAATGACGAGGAACGTGCAAGGTTGCTTCAATCTGCGGACAAGCTGAAAGATCAAATTAGCAAAGTTCATATGTAGATCGCGAACATAAATACTAAACAAAACTGGCCTCCACAGCGGTAATATCCGTTGAGAGGCCAGTTTTTTATTCATTATAATGTAAAAGTTCAGTTTGTCGTCCTGCTATGCATTCGAATTACCAAGGTGGCGTATCGCCATCCACGTCCTCATTTTCATGTTGGCGTTTCTCTTTTAGCCGCTCAGCCACCGTTTCAAACGATTCAGGTTGGAGCAACTCAATCGGTGAAAATCCCTTTTCAAACGTAAATGCATCACCTTCAATAATAAGTGCATATCTATCATGAAGTTTCGTGATATGCAGCTTGGCGCCAAAGTCGGACAGTAGCCCACGCACGGCCGTATCATCTAGTTTGAAACGAACTTCAATTTCTGGTTTCAGCTCGACAATATGCTGTGCAGCCTCTACGACCTGAAGGGGTTCCCATTTCCCTTGCAGATCCCGTTTTTCGCTAGCCGCCCACAATTCCAGATCGCGCTCTTCCTGCTGTCTTTCCTCATTAGATGCATCCGGCCATTTGGTTTCTACATAGTTCTGAACGAAGCCCATGACATGCTCATTGACGATTTCGGGCATGGATTGCTCATACGTCACGAATTTCAAAAAATCTTCAAAATACCGGGCATGCGAAGACTGGTGAATTTTAAGCTCCCACTCATCGTTCATTCCTTCCTCAAGCATGTAAGGATACATGATGGATTTCATATTACGGGCAGAAATAGCCATTTCGACCTCACTCACCAGACTGCTTTCAGTAATTCTGGCAATTTTAGGTTCGAAATCACATTTAAGCACAAAAATAAACGGATCATCCGAGTGTGTATTCAAGGTAGCCTGTACAATGATCAGCGCTCCGCCGCGTACTGCGCTTGTATCCAGATACATCCGCACCAGATCGTCACAAGCATTTTTAAAATCTTCCTTATCCTCTGCTGCCCGCAGTCGGGCGAACATATTAAAATTCGGATTACTGCTCAATTCATGCTCCGGTTCGACGATAAAGCGGCCGATTTTGGTCGGTGCCTGCTCTGTGCTGGGGTTTTTTTCAACCTTTCGCTTGCTAATACGAGCAAATTCCCCGTCCAGAAATTTTTTTACATCGCTTTCGTCATAATCGTAGTCGTCCATTGTAGCGTAATGCTTATAGGACTTACCACCCTGTCCTTCTTTTCCATCTACCTGAATTACAAAAAAAGATAAAAAATCCACTTGAAAGTTCATTTACGTTCCATTCGCTCCTTTTCAGGCATGTACGCGTAATTATATCACTATGATTTTAAAAGGTACATCGGATTCAGATCCCTATTACTAGATAAACATTTTAGTTAACATAATATTTATTATGTTGATCATTTTTTCGTTTAGTTATCATTCCCAATTCACAAGTTTAAAGTGAGTACTTTTACCACTATTCTAATTCACGTCCTTAAGGATCATTGACCTCTTTATTTTCCATGCTCTACTTTCTTCATGATTTCAAAAAAACATTTGACTAATTAGTAGTCAATTTATTATATTATCTATTATTATATAGACAAAAATATATTTTGTTTATATAAAATGATATTTCAAGGGGGTTGCGCCCTGAAAACAGGAAAGGAGAGTTTGTTGTTGTTTAAAAATCCATATATAAGGACCATTATCGCCTCCAATGCGCTGCTAAATTTGGGCATTTGGGTGCGCAACTTTGCCATACTGTTGTATGTAACAGATTTGACTAATAATGATCCCGTATACGTATCGCTCATTTCGGTTGCTGAATTCATGCCTATTTTTCTGTTCGCTATCATTGGAGGAACATTCGCGGACCGTTGGCGGCCCAAACGGACCATGATTAGTTGCGATTTGCTATCCGCGGCCTCTATTTTTATTGTTTTGTTGGCATTATGGTACGGGTCATGGCAGGTGCTTTTGCTGTCCACTTTCTTTTCAGCCATTCTATCTCAATTTTCTCAGCCGTCTGCGATGAAGATATTTAAGCAGCATGTAGCACCAGAACAGCTACAGGGAGTGATGGCCCTTTTTCAATCTCTCATGGCATTATTTATGGTTATCGGCCCTGTTATCGGTACATTTATTTATCAACACTTTGGAATTTTCACTTCAATGTCTATAACCGGAATATTGTTTCTCATCTCGGCGCTTGTTCTGACTCGCATTCCACAAGATGAACAATCACTTGAGATAGATGATCAACCCACTCATTTCATTCAAGAGCTTAAAGAAGGAATACGTTATGTATGGAATAACCGCACACTTCGCACGCTTGGGGGAACATTTACCGTAATTGGGCTGGCGGTCGGACTTATTCAACCATTAATGGTTTTTGTCGCCATCGAGAACCTTGGACAAAACAAGGAATTCCTGCAATGGCCGTTAATGGCGAACGGAGCGGCTATGCTGGTGGGAGGCGGCCTGATTATGGGGGTTGCCAAAAAAGCACAGCCGCAATTGCTGCTGGTGGCCGGACTTTTGGTCAGCACACTGACAACCTTTGGTGTCGGATGGTCACACAATATTGTGCTGACCATGGCACTACAAGTTTTCAGCGGCCTATTTTATCCTTGGATTCATATCGGTATCAACACAATGATGATGAAAAACGCCGAAGCTGCTTTTATCGGCCGCGTCGGTGGTGCCCTCTCTCCCCTGTTCTCCGGGATGATGGTCGTCGGTATGAGTATCGGCGGAACACTCAAACACGAATCCTCCCTGAACACCGTATATACCGTGAGCGCCGGCTTGTTTTTGGTCGGAGCGATGCTGTTGTTACCATTGCTTCGTGACAGGCAGCCCGTACAAGCTGTCATAGCTGATGATTCTAAATAACAGCACAAGAAACCGCCCCTGGAGATATGATATGGCATCCTCCGGGGGCGGTTTCTTAATGTTTGTATCATGAATTCATACAGATTATGACTCTCTTCCTTCATGCTGTCTTTTCCACAATCGTGCATACAGGCCGTACTTTTTCCGCTACCAGAAGGACCTACAAGCGCTGTGAAAGAACGGAATGGCATAAGCCTGCTCACATCCCGCAGTACAGGCTGGTCACCATACCCAAAACTTATGCGCCTCAGCTCAATGTCGTGTCTTTCCGAAGGCAGCTGGTCACCCAGCATCACTGGCTCGTTCAGCAATTGGACGATACGCTCACCTGCCTGTTGTTGTCTCTACTTTTATAACTACGAGTGATTTCAGTCTTAACTCAAACAGCGCGCACCGATTGAGTATCCGCACGCGCTGCTGCATAGCTTTTTTCATCTGTCTACTTGACAGGGATATGACCAAAGGACGGTTTTTATATCACTTATACATTTGTAGAAAATAGTGAATGTGCCTTTTTCAGTGCACTTATTTTATTTCTTTCATAAAGCTCCTGAAGTTTTCAACGATTTCCTTTGATTTGGTATGGTGTAAATAATGTTCTCCTTCAAGTGTCATTACTTTTCCATGAACAGAATTTTTGACTTGCTCTTCATGTAGTGGTATCCATCTTTCCACATCTGTATTATTCGCTTGTATAAAGAAAATAAGGGGCAGATTTTTTGGGAATGTTAAATTTTTAGCTGCTTTAAAATTAGGATAAATATTTTCCATTTCGTTTGAGGTGCTGGAATTATACATGTTTTTGAGAGAAAGAATTCTCATTTGTTCTTTTGTTTCATCATCATAGGGTAGTCCAGCATATGGGTCACCAGTAAGTTTCATTACCAATCTGGCTAAACCTGATTTTTTGAGAAATTTAAACGTTTTTATTGGTAATTCAGCATCCATACCACCTTGCGTTGGAACACTGCTATCAATCCCGACAAAAGCACTCACTTCGTTTTCATATTTGTTCACATAATCCAGTCCGTAAATGCCTGCAATGGAATGACCCATTAGAATATATCGGTCAATTTTAAGACTCTGTAAAGCTTCATGAATTTCACTTACAATATTCTCTGTGTTTCGTTCCTTTTCGGTTAGATCACTTAATCCATAACCAAAAGGCTCAATAACGATGACTTTGTAAAATGGAGATAGCTCTTCTACTAGCGGTTTAAAATCAAGTGCTGGTGCTGCTGTTCCATAACCTGGTAGTAACACGACGGTCTCTTCGCCTTTTCCTTGAATCAAAACATTCATTTTTTTCCCATCTACAGGTACGAACTGACCATAGGATTGTATTTTTCCTTGCTCTGATTTGCTGCTGATAATATTAACTGTATAGACAACGGCTAGAAAAAGCACGATTGCTATAATTATTGTTCCTATTATTTTAAGCAAAATGCTTCGTACTTTATTTGTTCTCGTTCCATTCCTCATTTTCATTACCTCTCTTCGTTTCACGCTCAACTTCTCCTGTCCCCATTCTGTTTGTTGGGCTACCTTAACGAGCCGCTAATGAAAGCTTAACGAAAGAAGATGTACTCCCTATGACGACAATATGAACGGAGTATGAACAAGCAAAAAAATGCTACGTTGTCCAAGGAAACTGCACATTATGCTGTATCATGGAAAATGCGGCTTAGATAATCCGAATGATACCCTATGAATCTAACTAATCTGGTGGCGTTGTGATTGGCAAGGTGACAATGACGGTCGTTCCTTGGCCGGGTTCACTTTCCACTCGAATGTCGCCTTCATGAAGCGATACGATCTGTTTAACGATGGCGAGTCCCATACCGCTACCGCCATATTTACGACTGTGGGAACGATCAGCTTTAAAAAATCGCTCGAATATACGCTTCTGGTCCTCAAGGGAAATACCAATGCCCGTATCGGATATTCGGACTGTTACGCTTTTGATATCTTGCTTGATGCTTACGTTAATAACGCCGCCATCCTTGGAAAATTTGATGCTATTACCGAGTATGTTCGTCCATACCTGGTTTAATTGATCTTGATCCGCCAATAGGCGAACGGTCTTCAAATTGAGCTTGAAACGGATGTTGCGAGCCGACCATTGCGGCTGGATCGCGACGATGACTCGTCTGATCTGTTCATCAAGGCTGAACGTGACCAGCCGCATCTGCTGTGACTGCGAT
>NZ_WUDQ01000199.1:0-6084 GCF_009827695.1 Paenibacillus sp. OT2-17
CAGCGCATGCTGAAGAAGAGTGGTTTTACCGCTACCCAAAAAACCGGATAAAACAACAATCGGTATCATATAACCCCTCCTTGTCTTTACAACATTTAATATGGATCGTACCGTAAAAGTTTCCTTCTTGCAATCCTTTATCAGAAATTAATCGTAATTATTACTAATAATAAACATAAATATATACGACCACTCTTTGAATTGTCAATATAGGAGGTGATACAAGCTTAATCCAGCGAGCATGATTGTCCCCTTACAGACATAGGCTGTAGATAAGAACCCTTATTCCCAAGGAGACGTGGAATGAAAAACAGTACGCTGTTGAAGATGCTGCCTTTTATGATTCCGTTTGCCTTTCTCATCCCTGTGCTTGTCACGCTATCTCCCCAGTGGCTTCGTTTGTTAGATATGGGGCAGCTGCAACCGTTAAAAACGGTATTTATGGGCATTTTTCTGGAAGCTGTTCCGTTTCTCCTTATCGGTGTGCTCGTCTCATCCCTTTTGCAGTGGCTTGTACCGGAGACATGGATTCGCAAAATAGCGCCTGCGCATCCTGTACCGGGTGTCCTGCTGGCCTCCTTACTAGGTATGCTATTTCCCATCTGTGAATGCGGCATGATCCCTGTCGTTCGGCAATTAATGCTCAAGGGAATGCCTGCCTATATGGGTATCACTTTTATTTTAAGCGGGCCCATTATCAATCCCGTGGTACTGGCTGCGACGATGATGGCTTTCCCTTCCCATCCCGAGGTCACTGCCGTTCGAATGGGTTTGGCTTTTGCCGTCTCCGCGATCATCGGGCTGATCGTGTATGCCTTTGTACGAGTGCATCCGCTCAAACGGTCGTTGCTCTCTTTTAACCAGCAAAAGCAGAACAATCAGACTCATCGGCATAGTCGCACATGGCGGGGCTTTTTTGTACATGCTGGTGACGAGTTTTTGGACATGAGTAAATATCTCATTATCGGCGCACTATTAACAGCCTGCATTCAAACCTTCATCCCACGCGATGAACTGCTTTCGTTAAGCAACGGAACGGTTGGATCGTACGCCTTTATGATGGGTTTTGCCTACATACTGTCGCTGTGTTCCACCTCCGATGCCTTTGTAGCCACTGCTTTTTCACATACCTTTACACTGGGTCCGCTGGCAGCCTTTCTTGTACTCGGTCCGATGCTAGACTTCAAAGGCACGCTCATGCTGCTAAGCACCTTCCGCACCAAATTTGTCGCCATCCTGGGCCTGCTCATTGTTTCACTCGTCCTAGTGGGTTCTATAGCTGCTGAATGGTTATTAGGGAGGTGAATACAAACGTGAATTCAACCTTTAGCATTCGCTGGCAATACGGCATGCGCTCCTTGCTCCTGATCGGATTGGCTGTGTACATCGTCTCATTAAGCCGCACGAATGCACTTCATTACTACTTGGCTCCCCATATGCAAAAGCTGCTCCTACTCTGTCCTGTACCACTCTTGTTCATCGCATTGGCGATGGCATGGCACGGAATCATCGGGGAGCGGGACGGTGAGGATGTATGTGATTGTGAGCATCCGTTGCCGCAAAGCTGGTTCAAAAAAACACTCGTATATGGAATGCTGCTCATCCCGCTCCTGTTCGGTTCTCTGCTGCCCAATCAGGCACTTGGTAGTGATATGGCCGCCAAAAAAGGCATGTCCTTCACGTATCCCAACCCGGATATCCGACGAAAAACGGATACACAGACCACAAAAGCATCCACCGCCTCCCTTTTATCAACTGCATCTTCCGTCCCAACTTCGTCCCCTCCAGAGGGAAAATGGAGTCAGGAAACGCTGGATAAGCTGTTCGTTCCGCCTGACAAGTACAATGTAGAATTCGCCGAGCTGGCGAAACGCCTGTATCAGCAACCTATCATACAGATCAAGCCTGAGATTTTTTCCGAAACTATTGGAGCCATTGAGTTATATAAACAAGCTTTTGAAGGAAAAAAAGTACAGGTGACTGGCTTTGTCTATAAAGACGACAACCTGCCGGGTAAAGGCCTATTTGCAGTAGGAAGATTCCTCGTCATGTGCTGTACTGCCGATGCCATGCCATTCGGGATCATCGTCCAATCCCAGAAGGCCCCGTCCTTTGACAAGGATACCTGGGTGACCATTGAAGGAACACTGCATGCCACACAAAAGGGCAACGCTCCCGTACTTGAAATTCGATCCGAAAAAATAACCGCTGTCGAGCAGCCAGAATCCCCTTATGTCTATACCCAAGCAGACTCGGTAGCTACCTTTGATCGCTTGAACACAGCACACTAAACCCACCAAGGAGGAAAAATGATGAATAAAGTTCCTGTTATTTTAATCAGTGGTTTTCTTGGAAGCGGCAAAACAACACTACTTTTGCGCCTATTAGCCCATACTCGCCAAATCCCCCTTCGTGCTGCTGTTTTAATGAACGAAATGGGCGAATATGATGTAGACAGCGCTATAATTTCAGAGGAAATGCCTGACGTAACAGTAGAAGGATTGCTAGAAGGCTGCATTTGTTGCAGCAAAAGAAATGAGCTGGCAGGGGCTCTGCATACCCTGCTCAGCCAGGAGCCAGATCTGATCTTCATGGAAACCACCGGGGTAGCCAACCCCGAACAAGTACTGGAGGAGCTTCGCTCCCCTCTACTGGCAGATCGGCTTTATCTGGTTCACAGCATCAGTGTTGTGGATGCTGAGCTGTTCCATGAATACAATAGCCGCTTTACGGCTGATAAAGAACTGGTTCGCACCCTGCACGGACAGCTGCGCACCGCAGACTTCATTGTGGTGAACAAGACGGATGCAGCAAGCAGCCGAGAAGTGACGAAGGTCGTCAAGAGCATCCGCAAGCTCAACGATACGGCCAAGCTGCAAACTACTGAATATAGCCGGGTTGACCTTGAACCACTACTAGAGCCTGTTCTGGCCTCCGCATCCGTTGCCGCGAAACCTGCACAGACACCTCAACCAGCACCTGCACAGGTCCAGCTCACTGATGCAGATGCACCGTTCGTCCCCATTCCCGTCAAAAGTATCGGAAGCACCAGTAGTGTCTCCAGAAGTACGGCTTTCAAAGTTATTTCGACACACAGTCATAACCACGATCCTAAGCAGCCTCATTCGTTCTCCCGTCTGGAGAGCTTAACGCTGCATCAATATTCTCCTCAGCCACTCGAAAAACAACGATTAGAAAACTTTCTAACCGGGTTAGGTTCCTCACTGCTTCGAGCGAAAGGTTATTGCGTACTTCCTCAGGAAGGTACAATGCTTTTGCAATTTTCAGGAAATCACTTGGAGTGGCAGCCTACTGCACTTCCCGTGAGTCAGGGATATGTCACGCTAATTGGGGAGCAGCTCGACAAAGCATCCATTACCGACCAATGGGAACAGTGCTTCATTTCGCTATAAATGACAGGTCTAGATTAAGACAAAAAAACCTCCTGCATCTGCAGGAGGTTTTTTAAAAAGCGATGTTCACGGATTATTAGCATAATCCATAAACACAACGCTCGACTGTTCTTACTTAAGGTTATATTTTTTGTTAAAGCGATCCACACGGCCACCGATATCCACGTTTCTTTGTTTACCAGTGAAGAACGGGTGGGAAGCGGAGCTAGTATCTACACGGATAACTGGGTATGTGTTGCCATCTTCCCATTCCATCGTTTCTTGCGAATATTTAGTGGAAGCACTCAGGAAAGTAAATCCACAGCTAGGGTCCAGAAAGATAACTTTGTTCAATGTTGGATGAATATCTTTTTTCATTAGTTTCACCTAATCTTTCATATAGTTTTAGTTTCAAACTCAAACGTACTGGCGCAATACTCCATCAGTTGGCAAAAGGAACGGTTATGTCCCAGAAAAAAAGACGACAGATCATAACGGTTGCGCTCAAGCTCGTAAACGACAAGCAAACGATGCCGCATATATCGCATCGCCCATTGCACGAACGCTCCGGATCTTTCGTCAGCCTTCATCGTTATATAAGCATATAGTGAATGGTCCTCCGGCTCGTCCCAAATGCTGACACCAGCACAGGAGAACTCGGTAGCCACGTGCTTTCGATTCAAAAGGCAAAGCGTGCCATGTAGCTCGGCATCTATCATACAGCCTTGAAAAAAAGCCGTTTTCTTAGGTGCAAGCTTTAACTTTGGACGCTCTGTCCACTGGACTAATTCAAGTTTTCGCCGGTTCCATAACGCAGGCTTTTGCAAACTTAACACGATTTCTTCATCGTTAACTGGAGAGATCATGCCGCAGTTCCTTTCATGAAGCCCTATATTCATTAGAATTACAGGCTCCGTTCAGGATGCAGGATCATTCAGGTTGCTATATAGCAAGCCTCAAATTATCTAGTTTCACGATGGATCGTGTACTTTTTCAGACGCGGAGAGTATTTTTTCATTTCAAGACGCTCCGGATGATTTCTTTTGTTCTTGGTTGTTGTATAGTTGCGATCACCGGATTCGGTGCATGCCAAGGTAACAATTACGCGCATTTCTCTTCCTCCTTAATTGGAATACATGGTATACAATTACAATAGTAATTTTTACGATTAGTTCTATTCTATAATTCATGCTCCGCTTTGTCAACCTTAGAGTCACGGTTTGTCGCTTCTTCTACCGTGTTCCAGCGATTACGGTACTGTGCAAGCTTCGGATGAAGTTCCTGGGGTTCGCTCGAAAGCAGCAATCTGACATTTCTAATCCATTCTCCAAACGATGCATAGGAAGCGCACAAATTTGCAGTTTCAGGACTCATGTACAAAAAAAGTGGGGTCGTATACTTTTCCGCCAAAAAACGGATGGCTGCTTCAATCGGCGTATACTTTTTACGCTTACCTTCCCAACTCTCAATCACAACAGCACTCAAAGCCTGCTCCCGCTGCCACTCTCCCAGCTCGTCCACCCGCTTGTAATACGAACGTACCGGCTGCTTCCACATTCTTCTGACGGTTTCTTCATGTAGCGGATACAGCACCAGCTTTGTAAAAGATAATGCAGCCCCCGTTTCGGCAAAAAGCTCCAGCTCTCTGGCTGTAATCTGCTCGAACGTATCATAGTAAACCATGGTCCCTTTATGCGTCTCGATCGGAGGCTCATAACCATAGGGCACATATTGAAGGTTTCTTGTCATGCTGGACACTCCGTCCTTCCATAGATGAACTTTTCCTTCTATATTATACCCTTGTTTTGGCATGAGTTTGCATCAAATGTTTATCCTTGTTCAACAGCAGGCGTATTACGGCGTGAACCCCCTCGGAATTGCAACGCATAAAGTCCCATCGTCACAAGCGCAATCAGTGCAAGCACCGTAAATATATTGCTAAAATTGAACACCTGCACATTAGATACGACAGGATTCAAATGAAAGGACGACGAACTATCCAGCGTTTTGCCCAAAATACTTGTCGTGATCGCGCCGGCAATAAAATTCAGCAGAGATAGCAGCCCCATTCCAACACCAATCTGGTCTTTCGACAAGGTACGAGAAATCGTGTTGGACATGGCAATTTGCATGAAGGTCTGACCTACGTTTCCGAAAATAAGCAAAAATAAAATCAGATACGGAGATGCACCCACAAACGTAGACAAGCTGATAAAACAGATGAACAAAAGCGATACAGCTGTATAGACGAGAAACGAATTCCCTTTACTATCCGCCAAACGCCCCCCTCTTTTACCCAATAGAGCCGAAGCAATAGCAGCCGGAAACATAACCAGTCCAATTATTGCCGGCGTAAGCTGATTGAGACTGTTCAGAAACTGCGGTGCCAAGTACGGCAATCCAAAGCTAATCCCCGTCCCTAAAAAAGCGATAAGGAGCCCGTATGAATATTGCTTGTTACGGAACAGCTTCGGCTGGATGAATGGATCATGCGCAGTGTTAATGCGCCATATAAACAGTGCAAATAACACCATACCGAGCAGAAAAAACATCATATTGGTTTGCGAAATCGAAAGTAACAAGAAGGCTACTGTTCCACCCAGCAATAATCCACCAAGAAAATCGAACTTCTGATCCTCTCCACGCTGATCGTCCAAATATTTGCGGAAGAACGGCAATGCGATCAGTGGTA
>NZ_WUDQ01000019.1:0-31663 GCF_009827695.1 Paenibacillus sp. OT2-17
TGTAGAGTCGGTAAAAGCCTTGTCTGTCACTTCCTCAAATGCCGAATGCAGATTATTGTCGTACCAATCCAGCTCCAGATCGGCGTCATTGCGGATGATCCGTACCATGTCATAGTCATGCTGACCATCCGTCTGATCCTTGGCCGTGATATAGACCAGCAATTCCGGGTCATCTGCGGCACCGGGCCGCACCTCTACCTCAGCGCAGCGCACTCCGTCAAGTTCAGTGAAGCGGCGTATTTTGGCATCCTTGATGTAGTACATGGTCTCCCTCCTTCCTTGCGAGTAGACGGGTTTCCCCATCTGTAGTTTTCGGAACGGACAGACATTTTATGCTTCTTTTCGGCATATATACTGATGAACTGGGGATTTAGTTTTTGATTCATTCCAACACTGGATGAACACGACAAAGAGAGGATGAACAGACATGTGCGGAATTACAGGTTTCATACAGTGGAACGGAGACTTAATGCATCAATCTGAGCTGCTGCTGAATATGACACAAACGCTCTCCGATCGCGGACCGGATGCTGCGGGTACCTGGATATCCAACCCGTGTGCCTTCGGACACCGAAGACTGAGCGTAATGGACCCGGAAAATGGCGCTCAGCCCATGATCCGGCAGCTGGAGGATATCACTTATACGATTGTATATAACGGGGAAATATATAACGCGCCTGAGCTGAAAAAAGAGCTGCAACAGCGCGGGCATTTTTTCCGTACACAATGCGACACGGAGGTGCTGCTCGAATCCTATATCGAATGGGGCCCTGAATGTGTGGATCGGTTAAACGGCATTTTTGCGTTTGCGGTCTGGGATAGCGAGCGGGAGCAGGTATTTCTGGCACGGGATCGGCTGGGAGTGAAGCCGTTATTTTATAGCCAGACCGAAGAAGTATTCGTATTTGGCTCAGAACCCAAAGCACTGCTTCAGCATCCAGCAGTAGAAGCAGCAGTGGACGCCGAGGGATTGGCCGAAATTTTTATCATTGGGCCTGCACGTACCCCCGGACACGGCGTCTATTCGTCCATGAAGGAGCTACGTCCCGGGCATACGCTAACCTACACCCGCGACGGCGTGCGCATTCAAGCCTACTGGAAGTTGGAAAGCATTGCGCATGAGGATAACACCGAAGAAACGGCGCTCAAGGTACGAGAACTGTTGCTGGATACGGTGGAGCGGCAGCTCATTTCGGATGTTCCAGTGTGCACCTTATTGTCTGGCGGGCTGGATTCAAGCGCTCTATCCGCATTAGCTGTCGATTATTACAACCGTACCGGGCAAGGACAAGTTCATACGTATTCGGTGGATTATGTGGATAACGACAAGCATTTTAAAGCCCATGCGTTTCAACCCGGAGCCGATGCCCCCTGGATTCAGCGGATGGTGGATGAATTAGGGACAAATCATCACTGGATTGAATTCGATACACCAGAAGTCGTAGCAGCTCTGAACAACTCCACACTAACGCGGGATTTACCCGGCATGGCGGACGTGGATTCGTCGCTGTATCTCTTTTGCCGGGAGATTAAAAAAGGAGCCACGGTCGCTATTTCCGGCGAGGCTGCGGATGAAGTTTTTGGCGGATATCCTTGGTTCCACCGGGAAGATATGCTGAATTCGGGTACATTCCCGTGGGCAGTTGCACCCGATATGAGAGCCAGTCTGTTGTCTCCCGAGGTACGGGACTGGATCAAGCCGCTGGAGTATTTGAACGATCGCTACTCAGACGCGGTAGGAGAAGTGCCGAAGCTACCGGGGGAAACAGGAAAAGCTGCGCAAATGCGCGTCATGTCCTATTTGAACATCACCCGCTTTATGCCTACTCTACTGGATCGCAAGGATCGGATGAGTATGGGAGCCGGACTCGAAGTGCGGGTGCCGTATTGCGATCATCGATTGGTACAATATGTATGGAACATTCCGTGGAGTATCAAGATGACAGGCGGACGTGAAAAAGGTATTTTGCGCAAGGCGCTGGAGGGCGTAGTGCCGGATGATGTGCTGTATCGCAAAAAAAGCCCATATCCCAAAACGCATAACCCTTCCTATCTTGAGGCTGTGAAAAAGCAGGCGTTGCAGCTGCTGGATGATTCCTCTTCCCCACTGCTCAAGCTGATCGATGCGCAAAAGGTACGCGATATTGCCGCCTCACCGGAGGCATCCACCAATCTGCCTTGGTTTGGTCAGCTGATGTCGGGTCCCCAGTTGTTTGCCTACTTGGCTCAAGTGGATAACTGGTTGCGCACTTACAAGGTAGCTATTCGATAAGCTACACTGAATGCTGGAGCAATAGAGCTTCTAAGCGGCAGCGGCAATTTTTCGCTGTGTACTATATGGGGAACAGAAAGTACCAAAAAGGCTATCCGCAGCTCATGACTGACGGATAGCCTTTTTTTTCGTTATGTGAATGGGGGGATGATTTCTCCCCTGTTACCAAGCTATGCCTGTGGATTACCCAGCTTTGTTGCCAAATCACGCAGAGCTATCCCTCGGTGACTGATAGCCTGCTTTTGTTCCAACGTCAGCTCGGCCATTGTCTTTTCAAACTCTGGCAAATAAAACAGTGGATCATACCCAAACCCGCCGCTGCCGGCGGTTTCAGTAGTAATCCAGCCTTCCACGGAGCCTGTCGATTCCAACGTCTCGCCAGTCTGCGGATTATATAGAATCAAGGTACAGACGAATTGAGCCGGGCTTAGCAAAGGCTGTCCCGTATCATCACCCAGCTGCTTCGATTCCAGAACGTCGAGCAGCTTAATATTGTTTTCGTGATCGCTGGCACCTTCTCCAGCATAACGGGCAGAGTATACCCCCGGCGCACCGTCCAGCAAGTCCACGCAGAGGCCGGAATCATCGGCCAGCACGGGCAATCCGAGCACATATCCAACCGCTTTAGCTTTTTTCAGTGCATTTTCGGCAAAGGTTTTGCCATCTTCAACGACATCAGGAATGTCGGGATAATCGTACATGCTTCTGACTTCCTTGCCAAACGGCGCAAAAGCATGGGCAAATTCCCGCACCTTTCCTTTATTTTTCGTAGCGACAATGACGACCGGGCCATCCAGCCGCATTATGCGCCAGCTCCTGTACGTCCAGCACCGATCTTATCAGCAATCGGTCCAAGCACTTCTTTTTGGCGCTCAATCATTTGCAGAATCCCTTGTTCGCCCAAGCTAAGCAGTTGATCCAATTCGTTACGATCAAATGGGCTTTCTTCACCTGTACCTTGCAGCTCAACATATTTTCCGCTGCCAGTCATGACAAGATTCATGTCCACTTTGGCCTTGGAATCCTCTTCATAGTTCAGATCCAGCAATGCTTTTTCACCAACAACCCCTACGCTGACGGAAGCCAGGAAATCGGTAATTGGAAAAACAGGCAGCTTGTGCTGGGTGGCAATTTTATTGACCGCAATCACCAACGCTACGAAAGAACCGGTAATTGAGGTTGTGCGTGTTCCGCCGTCCGCCTGAATGACGTCACAATCCAACGTAATCGTCCGTTCACCAAGCGCCTGCAAATTGACCACTGAACGCAGCGCTCTTCCAATCAGACGCTGAATTTCCATGGTACGGCCTGTCAGCTTGCCACGCGCTGCTTCACGCTGATTACGGCTATGAGTCGCACGCGGAAGCATGGAATACTCTGCGGTTACCCAGCCTTTTCCTTGTCCCTTCATAAAGGGTGGTACGCGTTCTTCTACAGTAGCCGTGCAAATGACTTTCGTCTCGCCAACCTCTATAAAAACAGAGCCCTCCGCGTATTTATTTACTCCTGCTGTCAATTTCATCGGGCGCAGCTCATCACCGTTTCGTCCGTTAGATCTACTCATGCTTTTTCCTCCTACGTCGTATGCAACCTGTTCTTATATGTTTATTTTACCAAAGTGTGCAGGCAAAAGCACCCCAAGGACGATTCCCGCCCTTAAAGAGGGATTTCGTTAATATGTTGCGGCTTGGCTACAGGCTCTCCATAATTTTGATTATTTTGTCCAATCACGCTTTTTTCACCATTTAGTTCAATCCGAATTTTTGTTTTGACCGCATCATCTGAATTGTCTGCCGCTGTCAGCACAACCGATTCCAAAAATTCAGCAGGCACGGCTTCTCCCTTAGCAAACATATCATCCGAAAGAGATACCGTAATTACGTTGTCTTTGGAGCGTTCTACCGATTTCAGCGCCGTCTCCCCTGTCATCACTTCTTGTAGCCCATCCTTGGTCTGCGGCCCTTGAATCAATTGATGCAGCGCTGACTGGACACGATCTTTCTCAGGGCTAACCAACCGTGTTACAGGTACATAGTATTGAACTCCAGCAGGAGAAGAAGAAGAGAAATACACGGTGACTGGACTGGAATCCAGGGGTGTCACGCCATGACCAATTTCCAAATTAATACCTACTGCACGCGTCAATGGATGATCCAGCGGTGTGCCGCCAACAGGCATTTCGTTCAGTTTCTTGCCTTCCACCCAGATCTGTACACTCTCAATATCGGGACGGTCGGTCAGGGTCCAGGTCAAACTCTCCATTAATTTTCGTTCTTCCTGTGGCTTATAGTTCGCGAAAGATTTATTGAACTCGACAACAGCCAGCTTGTTGTTCTTGTCCACCGTCACACTTTTCACTTCTGTACCCTGGGGTATTACACCTTTAAATCCCTCTGGTAATAATCCAGCATACGGCCCGCCCTCAACTAATGTTTCCAGCGCTGACTTGGCATCTGCCTGCACATCACCTGTAGCAATCGGTAAAGATACCGGGGCCAGCAAACCGTTATGATCTTGCAAAAAAACAGCCCTCAGTTGCCCCGTACTGGCGGGTGCTTTTCCCGTTACAGCCTTAATCATCGACTGCTCTGTCGTGGACGGCGGGGGGTCAATGGATGCCGATTCGTTGCCGAAAAGGCTGCAGCCCGACAACAACAGGGGTAGGGATAGCAGTCCAGCTACAGAGGTCATACGCCATGGGTGTTTTATATTCATAAGTGAAGTTCCTCCCTAACAATTTTGTACAGATTGTACTAATATGTATACGAGCCTCGCGTAAAAAATAACTACTTTTTCAGCAGACTGGACACACTGGTCATAATTGCAGTAGAAATCAGGATCTATACGAGGAGGGGAACTTCAACTTTATGGACAAGAAAAAAGCACCTTACAGCCTGAATAGTAAAAAGGTAGCCGATGCCACCCGCGAGTTGCTGCACAAGCGTGGTGTGAACCTGACTGAAATTGCAGAACTGGTCATGCTTTTACAAAAAAAATATTACCCGACCCTAACGATGGAAGAATGTATGGAGAATGTGGACAAGGTACTGATGAAGCGCGAGGTTCAAAATGCCGTGCTCACGGGCATCCAACTGGATATCCTTGCTGAACAAGGCGCTCTTCTTCCCCCATTGCAGGACATGATTGAGAATGATGAGGGATTATACGGTGTGGATGAGATTCTGGCCTTCTCCATCGTAAATGTGTACGGTAGCATTGGATTTACCAATTACGGTTATGTTGATAAACTCAAACCCGGTGTGCTGGAACGCCTGAATGATAAAAGCCTCGGGCCGATCCATACGTTCCTGGACGACATCGTGGGCGCTATCGCAGCTTCGGCCAGCAGCCGTATCGCCCATCGCAAACAGGCAGAGCGCGAGCAGGAGCTTGGGGAAGAAAGTGCACCGAATACAACACGTTAAATAACAAACAACGCTTGGAATACAACAGATATATACAGGGTTAGAGGAGAACTAGACATGGCAAACGTAACTGAAGGATATACATTCCGTACGATGCAGGCTGACGACTATGATCAGGCCATTGACCTTTGGAATGGCTTAGACGGATTGGGATTAAGCGAGGCCGACTCACCGGAGCGGATTGCACGCTTTTTACAACAGAACGAAGGACTTAGCTTTGTCTGTGAGCATGATGGAAGCATCATAGGCACGATTTTGGCGGGTCACGATAGTCGCAGGGGGTTTCTGTATCATCTGGGTGTAGCCACAGCACATCGTGGTCAAGGGATCGCGCCCAGACTGGTGGATAAAGCGTTATCTGCTTTGCTGAGAGAAGGCATTGATAAATGTCATCTGTTTGTGATGGAGCATAACGCAGGGGGTCAACGCTTCTGGTCAGCTAACGGCTGGGAGAAACGGGATGGAATTTTACTATATTCCCGAGAACTAGAACTAGGATCTAACGCTTGATCTATACAAATAGGAACACCGGGTCTGATTCAAGTCGAGCTATAAACGATCAGACCCGGTGCATAAAACTCACAGCTTATTCATTGGTATTCTAACATTTCAAGCTCAGATTACCTTTATTCATAAATTACAATCCATTTTGTGGACGCAGTGCACGTTCTACAATTCCCAGCGTGGATTGACGAGAGAAGAACCGGGACACCTGAGCTACCCAATAGTTTTGGCGACCGGAAATGATGTGACTACGCCCCTTTTCAAATGCTCTCAACGCGTTCTTCACAACGGTTTGGGGAGTTTCCCTAACTCCAATTGACGCTTCACTTGCGCCAACAATATCAAAAAACGGCGTTTCCGTTGAGCCTGGACAAAGGGCCAGAACTCTAAGCCCCCGTTTCCGATTTTCGGCCCATAGCGCTTCAGTAAAAGAAAGCACAAATGCTTTGGTTGCTCCATACACCGCCATATAAGGATCGGGCTGAAATGCAGCTGTGGAAGAAACATTGATTAATCCACCATCCCGCTTACGCAATAAATCAGGCATAAATGCATGTGTGATGTCGACTAAAGCAGCCACATTGAGCATCACTTCCTCATGCTGTCGTTCTCCTGAAACCTGCTCAAAGTATCCATAGGTGGCAAAACCCGCGTTGTTAATCAAGAGATCTACCTTTAGCTGTTGCTTTTGAACCTCCTGATGCAATGCTTGGGGTGCTCCTGGTGTGGAAAGATCCAACGCAATCACCGTTGCTTTTACGTTATATTTAGCTGAGAGTTCTTTAGCCAGTGTCTTTAATTTGGTTTCATTGCGTGCTACCAAAATGAGATTACATTTCTTAGCTGCGAGCGAATAGGCAAAGGCCTCGCCAATACCGGATGAAGCCCCTGTGATCAGAGCTATTTTATTTGCGTACATAAACATGATGACAACCTCCAAAGTATCGTTGTTTTATTTTAGAAACATTGTTACCACTACTCTATAATGAACTGAAGTCATCTACTATGACGACCTCAGTACACTTCATATTTACGATGGAGATGAGGATGTTTTAAATGCTACGAGCGCATTCTTCAGTGTAAATGCATACACTCCTTGAGCCATATCTACATCTGAAAAATGACCTGCAAACTGAAGATGTATGACTCCATGTAAAGCAGACCAAAACATCCGGACAACCAGCAGCGGATCATGTTCTTTCAATGCTCCCTGCTCCATAGCGTGTATGACGGTTTGCAGGATTTGAGACAGGGCCGTTGTGGTACCCTCCAAGCTCTGTTCATCCGGCTTGAAATCAGATAATGCCCCGCCAAACATCATTTTGTAATAGGCTGAATGAAGCTGCGCAAATTCCCAGTACGCCCAGCATAGAGCTTCAAGATCAGCGAGTACGCTTTCGGTAACAGGTACTTGCTGGAAGGATTCAGCCAATAGCCGACATCCATCCAAGTACATCGCATTGGCAAGACCATCCTTACTGCCAAAAATACTGTAAATGATCTTGGTGGAACAGCTTAATTTCTGGGCAACTCGTCGCACGGTCACGGCCTCTGGCCCTTCTTCCGCAAGAAGGATACATGCGGCATCAATGACATTTTTACGGAGCAATTGCTGCTGCTGTAGCTTCACTTCCGAATAGGTTTTATAGGGATGCGATGGCTCGGACATGATTGAATGCACTTCCTTTTGCTTATTAAAAACTGTTGCTTGATGCTACTATAATAAATTAAAGATCTACACAAGATTTCAGGAAACATCGTTTCCGTTAAGAACCATAGTATTCTAAGCCTGAGTGTTTGTCAAATAAAAAAGAACGCAATGAGTAGGTACACTTACCGCGCTCTGGTTGAATGCTTAAAAATGAAGCTATGTTTGGCGTTCCACGATCAGTAGGCAATGCCTACCCGTGTACGGATAAATTCGTAACTCTTGCATTGACGATAGGTAAAATCAGCCGTATCCGCGGTGGTAATTTGTGAGCCACCTTCAGGCAAAAAATCTTTTTCCACACGATAAATCCCTGTCCGCGCTCCATCCGGCAGATAGGTTGGACATACAATTGTCCAGTCTAGTGCCGATTCACGCAGCAATTCGTACACTCGCCGATGTTCCTCAGCCGCACGAGTGCTGCGTCGCCGGGTCTCGGAGGACTCGTACCGATACAGGTCCGATTCGGTCCGGCTTTGTAAAATCCCTGCCGTTCCTACCGTAATGAGCCGGGAAATGGACTGCTCCTGCATGAGCCGGATCAGCAGGGCTATATTAGCGGATAAGGTAGTCGTTCCATCCGTATTCAGCGCACTGATTACAGCCGTCGCCCCACCCTTCAGCGCTTGTGCTACGTCCTCTGCATTAGTGGCATCGCCTTGTACGATTTGCAGCTGATTCCCGTACCCGGGTGCGTAATCCTCCAGCTTATCCGGTGAACGAACAAGGACCGTAACGACATGACCGTCCTCTAATGCATAATCTAATATGTACCGTCCTACGCGTCCGGTAGCTCCCAGCAGCAGCAAATTCATAAAATCCTCTTTTCCGGCATGCATGCCGCTTGTCATGTTGCTTCGTCATGTCACTTGTTGGGTAGTTTTCCGCGACTATTGACGGCAAAGGGGATAGAAGCGCGTGATTGAGTCCGTCTCGCTCATAGAGGCCCGTTCACGGCGCACCAGCTCCACCAGATGAGCCAGCGTCTCGGACATGGCAAACCTTAGCTGGTGAATACCCAGCTTGCCACCAAACATGGCAATGCACAGCTCATAGGCTGTGCTGCCCTCCGGTTGGATCAGCTGCTGGAATTTATCCAGCCGTTCTTCATGATGCGCCAGCAACGCTTGCGTCCGCTCCCGAAAATAACCAAACGGATTGCGGTGCCCCGGATATGCCCACGCTACCTCCAGCTCGCTTAGACGCTGCAAGCCGTCTACATAAGACTTCAACGGCTGGGCATCACTGCCCGGCAGCAGACTGATATTAGGAGAAATCTGCGGCAAAACTGCGTCACCGCAGAGGATAACGCCGCTATTCGGGTCATATAAGGACACATGTCCGGGCGCATGCCCTCCTGTCTCGGCGGGCAGCCAACTGCGTCCACCCCATTCCAGACGAGCGTCCATTCCGGTAGGAATAACGGTAATCTCAGGCTGTGGATTCACTTGCAAATAAGCCTGCCGTATATGTAATTCCAAGACCGACACTTGCTCCAAAGGAAAGCCATGCTGGACAAAAAAGCTAGGAAGCCTGTTCTCCATTGCGACCGTCGATTCTGGAGCGTCCCACATCATCATCGCTTCCTTATGGCTTCGAGCTGACATATGTACACGAGCCAGCCCGCCAATCCGTAATGATCGGGGTGATGATGAGTTACCACAATGTCAGAGATATCCTCAAAGGACATCCCCAGCTGTTGGAAGACATGCGCCCATTCTGCCTCGGTATCCATATTGCGCGGCCCCGGGTCTACAATCGTAAAACCGTGCTGTCCCTTGAGCACATAGCTATTCACCCAGCGCAGCGGAAATGACATGGATATTTTGACCTGAAAGCCTCCGTCTATTCGCTCACACGGTGTAAGCTCTGGCATTTTCATGGCTTCCCATCCGCCTTTCTGTTTCAAGCCCGCACGCCGACAAAAATCATTCGAGGCGAAGCATCTTCGATATATTGATCTTCATTATAGCTTCCGTGCACCTGCTCTACGGATAGTCCGGCTTGCTCTAGCACTCCACGGAACTTTTCATACGGATATAGCTTCACTCGTTCATGATACACGCGCGCGGGTTCTCCCTCAGTAGGAGTCGTACCCAGAGCAGAGGCTGCCTCAGTGGCCGTAACAGATGCGGCTGACCGAATCGCAATTTGCTTTTTCACAAAGCCATCTTCAATGACCCGATGCTCCTCAATCCAATTTCCTTCATCCTCCCGTGACGAATGCGGTACCAAATGAGCGGTTACGTAAGCAGGGTTCAAATAATCTATGATAAAGCGTCCTCCCGGCTTCAACAACCGATATATTTCCTTTAGTACTTTAAGCTGCTCCTCATCCTTTTCAAAATAACCGAAGGAGGTGAACAAATTCATCACCGCGTCATAGCTTTCATCCAGCGGCACCTCTCTCATATCCCCTTGATGCCAACTTACCCGCCCTTCGGAATCAGCTGCACGAGCCTCTCTCAGCAGCACATTGGAAAGGTCCACACCTGTCACCTTATAACCTGCATCTGCGAGCGCAAGCGAATGACGTCCCATCCCACAGCATAAATCCAATACGCTGGAGCCTTGCGGTAATTTGAGCCAGGAGATCATTTTTTGTACTTCCTGATAGGCCCCCTGAAAGTCGCGATGCTTGTATACCAATAAATAATCTTCCCCAAAGCTTTGCTCGTACCATTCTGCCATATCGTTTCTCCTCCATGAACTCATTTCGCTCTATTACAT
The DNA here is from genome assembly GCF_009827695.1 of Paenibacillus sp. OT2-17. Classification (NCBI taxonomy): domain Bacteria; kingdom Bacillati; phylum Bacillota; class Bacilli; order Caryophanales; family Paenibacillaceae; genus Paenibacillus; species Paenibacillus sp. OT2-17. Next base: position 10,640 of record NZ_WUDQ01000019.1, read on the forward strand.
ACTATATTAGCTTTTTCAAACTGGAAACTCAAAAGCATTACGAATAAGGGTTTTACAAAATCCTGAACAACAAACATGTTACAATAATCGTTATTTGAATCCATTTCATAATACCTTCAGTAGCTTTAATAAAGAGTACATGATCCACCCCATTTTATCATTAAAATGATTCATGGGAACGCCTTTAGAAGTATTCATAAGAGAAAGGAGCAGCAAAGTTATGATTCAAATTGGACTTACGGGTTGGGGCGATCACGATGACTTGTATCCAACGGGCACCAAAGCTAACCAAAAACTAAGCGTCTATGGAAGCCATTTTCCGGTAGTAGAGATGGATAGTTCTTTCTATGCGGTGCAGCCCACAGATCGTATGGCACGCTGGGCGGCGGAAACCCCAGACTCTTTTTCATTTCTCGTCAAAGCCTATCAAGGCATGACTGGACATACCCGCTGCAAGCAGCCTTACTTCAAAACAATAGATGCCATGTACGAAGCACTGCATGCATCCATACAGCCTCTTCGCGAAACGGGCAAGCTTAAAGCCGTGCTGTTTCAGTACCCGCCCTGGTTCGACTGTACACGTGAGAATGTCGCTGTACTGCGAGACACGAAAAAAAGGATGGGAGAGGTCCCATCCGTACTTGAATTCAGACATCAAAGCTGGTTCACACCCGATTTTCGAAAACAAACGCTGGCATTCATGCGTGAGGAAGGTTGGATACACAGCGTATGCGACGAGCCGCAGGCGGGACCGGGGTCAGTTCCCATTGTGCCGTTGGCTACAGACGGTAATCTGACAATCGTACGTCTCCACGGACGGAACATATCGGGCTGGAATCAAAGCTCCGCGCCTAATTGGCGGGAGGTTCGTTATCTGTATCGGTACAATGAACAAGAGTTGACCGAATGGAGAGACAGATTGCTGGAGCTGGAGCAGCAAAGCCGTGAGGTGTGCGTTATTTTCAACAACAACTCAGGTGGAGACGCCGCTGCTAACGCCAAGCAGCTCATGACCATGCTTGGCATGGACCCTAAACCTTTTCCACCTCGCAAGCCACCCGAAGAAGATAACGGGCCGGAACAGCTTGAACTATTTTGAGGAACAGGCTGAGGGTGGGAAGTTGGAAATAGCCTCCCTGAGCTTGCGTGCGTTATCCAGTAAATGCGGGTCGTTAGGTAAATAGCGTAAAGCGGTTTGGTTATGCTCATACGAAGCGTCCAGCTTACCTGCATGGGCGTAGCAATGGCTGAGCCGCACATGAGGTAACCAGGAGTAGCATGGCAGCGGAACAGGTCGCATACCCGGAAGCTGATGCTGTTGCTCCAATGCCTTTTCATACCAGTATGCGGCAGTGCTCCATTCGTTTCGTGTGAAAAACCAGTCACCGATCATGCAGCACAAGTCTGATTGCGGTACACCGTATCGAAAGGAGCGTAACAGACTATCCAGCTGTTGCTCCGGCTTCCCGAGGTGAAGATAGCATTCCGCCGAGCGCGCACAAGCGGTAATCCTCTCCTCCCGGTAGCCGCTCGGCTCCTCCAACAGATGATTGAACGCCTCTGCCGCCTCGGCATATTCTTTACGGTCAAAACATTCATTGGCATGCAAATACAGCAGACGCCCCTCCAGCTTGCCGCTTTCGCTGATCCACCTGGCGAGAATACGTTGATTACGGAGCGTGTGGTCTTGCATTCGGCGGTGTGTGACTGCCACATCTGAATGAACGATTTGCCCTTGAGGTATCACCAAATCCTCATGCAGACGTCCCTCCCAGCGATATTGTCGCTCACGCTTCACGAGACGGATACGGCGTGAGGTGAACAACAGTTCACCCTGCTCCCCCTCTGCCAAATGAAGTGGCATTACCACTGCGTCGATATCCATAGACAAACGCTGCTTCAAGGCACGCAGGCGCTCGCGGTCCGGCTCCAGCAGCACATCGTCCGCATCCAGCCACATGATGTAGGAACACGTCGCCTTATCAAACGATTCATTACGGGCGGCTGCAAAATCATCCTTCCATTCAAACGTATAAAGCCGATCCGTATAGCGGGCTGCTATCATCTTCGTCTGATCCGTCGATCCCGTGTCCACAATGATGATTTCATCCATCAGGTCTGCGACCGAATCCAGACAGCGTGCAAGTGTCTGCTCCTCGTTCTTTACGATCATGCATAAGCTGATGGTCGTCATTGGATGCTCAGTCATGACTTCACGTCATCCCCTTTACCTTTGGCTGAATCTGCCTTCGTTTTTCCGGTAGACTCGCCATCAGTATATGCGCCTCTCCTTTCAGCCTGCGTCTTGTCTGTCTGTTCGACACGTGCATACCTTTCCAACGGCAAAAGTTGTTCCTCCATATGCCGGATTCGCTGTACCGCCTTGTCGAGTGCGGCCTTTCGCTGATTCATTTTGCGAACATGCTGCTGCTCCACCAGTCGAAATTGTTCCTCGTCCAGTTTCATCCACTCATTCAGATGCGCTACCTCTGGTTTGACCTCACGCAGTTCTTTCGACTTCTTGCGGCCTGCAAAGCACAAATATTTGTGATGTACCTCCAGCGCTTTTTCATCAAAATAAGGATACAACACACGGGAGAGGCTCCCAGCATAGTAAGTCCGCTTGTGATCATGGAACGGATGGTATCCATAAGGTACAGACAAGACGAGCGTTCCCTTTTTATTCAACAAGCGGTAAGCATGAGCCAGCAGGGTGTCGGGATGCGCAAAATGTTCCAAAATCTCCCCTAAAATAATGGTGTCAAATCCACCGGGAGGACGCTCAAATTGTGAAATGTCCTTTAACTGAAAGTGGACTCTTCCCCGGACGGGTGCGGATTCCTGACGAAGTTCTTTTTTTGCATAAGAAATGCTGCCCTCTTCCAAATCAATGGCCGTTACCTTAAAGCCTTCTCGCCCAAGCAAAATGGACGTTATGCCCTGACTGCACCCAACATCCAGCACGGTATGGCCCTGTACATGGCGGCAAATCCAGTGAATTCTATTGCGGGTGGCTTCATGAGATTCCTCCGAATTGATCTGTCCGTAATAACGTTCGTTTACCTGATCACGGTTAGCCAACAGCGGCGCCCCCTCCATCACCGGGATGCCCCAAGATCACGACATGTCCACCTGTACAATGTGCGGTCGCATTACGTGTATCGAAGACCAGCGGGGCATGGTCGACCAGCTGTTGGTAATCCACCACAGAATGGTCTGTCGTGATGACTACGATATCTGCACTTTCCCATAGCTGAGCATTTGCCGTTCGCGATGGGATTGCTTCACCGTTCAGCTTAAAGCTCGATACATATGGGTCGGTGAAGCTCACCGAAGCTCCCATTTTTATTAGATGTTCAAACAGGACAAGAGCTGGGGATTCCCGAACATCATCAATGTCCTTTTTGTAGGCCACACCTGCCAGAATGATTTTGGCTTTGTTCATGGCTTTACCTTTATGAGCGAGCATGGCTTCAATTCGCTCCGCAATATACAGCGGCATACGCCGATTCATGCGATCTGCCAAGTCCACGAATTCCAGTGGAAAACCATGCTGCTCGGATTTCCATGACAAGTATAGCGGATCAACCGGGATACAGTGCCCCCCGATGCCAGGTCCCGGATAAAAAGGCATATAGCCGAATGGCTTGGTTGCCGCTGCATCCAGTACCTCCCATATATTGATGCCAATTTTCTCACAGGCGGCTGTCAGCTCATTGACCATTCCAATGTTGACGCTACGGAACGTATTCTCGAACAGCTTGGCGGCTTCCGCCACGGTTGTCGAGCTGACTGGAACAATCTGGTCCAAAAAGGAGCCATAAAAACCCACTCCCGCTGCCAGACAATCCGGCGTGCAACCGCCGATCACCTTGGGTGTGTTGCGAATATTAAAATGAATGCTGCCCGGATCAACACGTTCCGGTGAAAAGCACACATAGAAATCCTTACCTACCGTCCAGCCCCTGCGCTGCTCTATCACCGGCCGAATCAGTTCCTCGGTCGTTCCCGGATAGGTGGTGCTTTCCAGAATCAACAGTGTTTGTCTACGCAAATGAGGTATGGCCTGATCAATAGCCGTTTCAATATAGGACGTATCCGGCTGATGTCCGTCTGTCAGCGGCGTAGGCACACAAATCACGACGATATCCGCATGCTCCAGCACCTTGATATCCGTAACTGGATGCAATTGCTGCCCGATCAGACCTTCCAATGCATCATCGCCAATGTCTATGATGTAAGACTTTCCTTGAAGCAGCTTGGCTACTTTGACAGGATCGGAATCTACACCATATACATCATAACCAGCCTGTGCCATTTCCACTGCCATGGGCAGCCCTACATAACCGAGGCCGATTACCGCAACCTTTACAGTTCCTTTAGTTATTTTTTCCATAAGCTGCAAAATACCCACCTCTTTCATCGTTACTCCATGCCTCGCAGTAGCTCAGCAATTCCAGCGCGATCCATTAACTCATCGTCCGAGCGATATTGATCGAAGCTCACTCGTTCCAATCCACCATATTGGCTCAGTAAGCGCTCGTCTGCTTGCTGGGGAAGAATAACAAAATAACGGTCATCATAGCGATACGTGTGCGGCACCTCATAGGGCGAAATCAGCACCTCATGCAGCTTTTCCCCACCACGTATACCAATCTCCTTCACTTTCAACGCAGGCTGTCCCGCCTGTTCTTTCATCACTTCTGCCAGATCTGCAATATTGCAGCCCTTCATTTTCATCACAAGGGTCTCTCCCCCAATTGCCGTGACAGAAGCCTTCAGCAGCAAGCCAATCGCCTCTCCGAGCGTGAGGAAGAAGCGTGTCATATCTGGGCTCGTCAGCGTTAATTCCTGCCCTTCCGCGATCTGGCGCTTGAACAGGGGCACGACACTTCCACTCGTCCCCAACACGTTGCCGCCGCGAATACACACAAAGCGAGTACGCTCACTTAAAGTGTTGGCGCGGATCATCAGTCTTTCACCGATCGCCTTCGTCATGCCATATACATTCACCGGGTCTACCGCCTTGTCTGTAGAGACATCAATTACCTTGGCGACTCCTTGCTCAATACTGGCGCGGATCACGTTTTCCGTACCGTGTACGTTCGTCTTGAAAGCCTCCTCTGGCTGTCTCTCACACACAGGGACATGCTTTAATGCCGCCAAATGGAACACATAGTCCACTCCGCGACATGCCTCCTGCAATGCCTGAAGGTCGCGAATATCTCCAATCATGAAATTCAGGCGAGGATCAGATTGAAATTGCCGCTGCATGGCAATCTGTGCAAATTCACCGCGTGAAAATATCCGGATTTCCGCCGGTCCCTCCTTCAGCAATTCAGCCGTTAGGCGTTGCCCCCAAGATCCCGTGCCTCCGGTCACTAGCAGTTTTTTTCCTTTAAACAATATAATCTCCTCCTGACCGTTACGAATTGGCAATGCCTGTTCCCAGAAATTCAGCCAGCACAGCATTCATTTCAATCTCTGATAGCCGATCCTTCGCCGGCACTTTTTTTACCGAAGTATTTGCGGCATGAATGACGTTCACATAGTTGCGAAGTGGAATGACCTCATGCGGCAGCTCCGTTACATATCCGTGCGTACCCTTCCCAGGAATGACGACACGGTAATCATTTAGAAAATCCTCCACTTGATAGCGAAACACATAAAAAGAAGGCGAACGGTGAAACACCGGTGCCATCTGCCCCTCAACCGCATCCCACAGGTAACCCATCTGGTTCACCAGCGCAACCGTCTCCGGTTGAAACTTGTAATCATGTAACTGTTGTACAAATGACTGGTGGTATAAATCGTCGGAATCTATTCGAGCAATGAGCAGTTCGTCCGCGCCTTCGATGTACGCATGAATTCGACGTTTACTTTCGATGCTCGTACCAAAACGGATGTGGTCGGGAATGGGCTCATGTCGGGCTAGTTCCTCTTCCACAATGTCACTGCATCCGCCCGCCAGCTTGACGACAGATAAGAAATCCGTATTTGTCTGACTGAGTAAACTACGCAGCGTAAAGGTTCTGAATATATCCAGTCGCTTGCTGATCCACTCACGTGTCAGGCGGTTGGGATTCATCCCATAGTTATTAAAATTAATTTCAATTACAATCTTGCGATTCATTGATCTTCCTCCCTTTCAACCGTCTTCTCTCAAGTTATGAAGACGCCTCTGAAACGGCACGTACAGATGCAACGAATCTTGTAAAAATAGGTAGAATCCAAAAATAATAGCCGTTCATACAAAAACCTTTTTGCTTTCGACATATGATAGAATACAAAGTTTTTTGCTCCATCTGAAAAGTTGAACAAGCAGGAACGACAGGGAGGTAACATGTTATGACGAATCCAAGGTATCTGGAGATTGACGAGGTACTGAAACGATTGAAGCTGGCACTCGATCAGCACCAGTCCTTTTCGCTCATTCGTATTGGGGATGGTGAAAATTTGGTGTTGTCGCAGGACACCGTCTGGCCGATGGAAAAGGTATTACAGGAACGTTGGGCGGTCAAAGCCAATCTCGGTCAAAAGGGACTGTTTCTACCGAATACGGAACTACGGGACGCGGTGGCTGAGGCAGTGAGCAAAGCTAGCATTGCTGGCATTTTGCCATATGATGACGAATCTATTAAAGCACCATCCTATATGAAGCGGGAGCTGACCGATCAGGTCTTTGCTCACTATGCTCTTTCCCCCGCGCTGACCTGCCACGCCTGCCTGAATCGGTATTTGGCTGAGACACCCGCTTTCTGGGACATGCTGAAAAATCGACGCATTCTGCTGGTCACCCGGACGGCCGCTGAAGTAAAGCCTGTTCTTGAGGCCGATCCGTACAGGCTGAATATCGCGCACACGCTGGCATTTCATCAATATGAACAAATGCCTGAAACACTCCAATGGATCGCAGCACACAAAGATGACTTTGATATTGCGCTATTCTCTTGTGGTGTCAATGCAGTCGTGTTAGCACAAAAAACAGCAGAGCTAACTGGCAAAGTAGGTATAGACTTCGGCAAGGCGATTAATATCGTCATGTTCGGCAAAGCTAATTAATGAATAAAGATAATTTGTGAAAAAATCCACTTAACAAGTAATCTTTGCTCCGTATATCAAAAAAGCACTAGCAAATTTCAGTTTGCTGGTGCTTTTTGCTATCATACATTTTCCTAAAGTCCGTAATCGAAAAGAATAATCCATATAAAGCCTTGGGCCCTTGCTTGTTTAGAAATAGAATTTGAGATTTCCTGTCACTTCTTTTACAATATTACAGAAACTAGCATTCATTTAGAAATTATGAGGAGGATGTTGAAATGTCACATAACAAGAGATTGAAGACATATCCACTTACAAAAGCAAAGCATGTAAAGGTTCATGGTCGAACTACGCAAACACGTACACCTCTTACTCTGTTTTGGACAGGCAGTGGCATTGAATTGAATATCAAAGGCTCAGAGCTGTGGATTGAAATTGAGGCCGATTACCAGGTGTTTGAACCCTGGATCAGTATTGTCATCAATGGGGTTCCGATGAGTCGCCTGATGGTGACCGCAGGACGACATTGGATCTGTCTTTTGAGAGGGTTGAACCCTGACACGGTCAAAAATGTCCGTGTGGTCAAGGATGTCCAGCCTATGAGTTCGGACTCGCGCTGCTTGTTGCAAATTCATGCCCTGAAGGTTGATGGGGAATTGCTGCCAGTCACTGATAAGCCCCTCAAGGTGGAATTTATCGGTGACAGCATTACCTCGGGAGAAGGAACGATTGGAGCGAAGGAGGAGACAGACTGGGTTCCCATGCTGTTCACAGCACTACGCAATTATACAGCCATAACAGCCGAAGCACTAAATGCGGACTACCGAGTGTTATCACAAAGCGGATGGGGTGTCCTAACAAGCTGGGATAATAATCCGCATGCGAACATACCGGCATATTATGAGCAGATATGTGGTGTGCTGACCGGTGAGAGAAATGAAGCATTAGGGGCATTTTCAGATTATGATTTTACCTCATGGCAGCCGGACGTGGTCGTAGTGAATTTGGGGACTAATGACGGGGGAGCCTTTTATTCTCCTGCATGGACGGACCCAGCAAGCGGGAAAGTGTACAAGCAACGCTTGAACGAGGACGGCACATTCAATGAAGAAGATTTACAATCTTTTGAAAGCGCTATCGAACGTTTTCTTGTCAAGCTTCGGACCTGCAATCCTGCTGCCCATATTGTGTGGGCCTATGGGATGCTGGGTACTCCGATGATGCCCTCAATCTACCGAGCGGTAGACGCGTACAAGAAAAAAACGAGGGATCGGAATGTGTCTGTATTCCAACTGCCTAACACGACGGAAGAAACGATAGGATCTCGCAGCCATCCCGGGCTCTCCGCCCATGCCAAAGCAGCAGATGAGTTGACAGTGTATTTGCGAGAGATTCTAAAGAAATAGAATCCGAGAAGCACAATCAACTCTGTAGAACACGCTCATAAAGGAAATTACAACAACTAGGTCATTTGTGCTCTGGGTGTTGTTGTTGAGAATTATAGCCACGAGTCTGCAGCAGATGTCTGTCTATGCTCGTGGCTAGTTAGCGCAGCGGACTATCCTAGGAGAACCACGAACAGGCAGCGAGCATTTACTATAGAAATAATTACCTGATATATTTACAAAAACGGAGTCGAAGCAATGCCCGTGAATACCTCTGGACCATTACGAACAGTGGTCGATACACCAGAAATATAAGAAGAATATACTGTTTGTATTGCCCAGGGAGCAGACAGATCCTGTGCATTAAAAGCTTGCGTTTCATTAGAACCAGTCACGCCCAGTACCCCCTCGGCGCGGTAGACTACCTCACTCGGATCATAGTCGGCTCCACGCACGATTTCAACCGCATACGTATCGCCAAGCTCACCGAACAGACCAATGGAACCACTAAAAGTTACAATCGGACCCGGCACAAGAAAGGTCCGCAGGGTGATCAAACCGAAGCGCTCCGGTATAGGACCCAGCTGTATATCGGGACCCTCACCTGTTTTTGATGAATTGGTGGAGCTTCTCATATCCAGAAAAAAACCCATACCTTATCCCTCCAAATTGCAAGATACTCCATGCTATGCAAGAAATTCTTTAGCGTATTGGACAAATTAGTAATAAATCTATCAATTCAGCTCAAAATAACCGATAGTAAATACATATGGTATAAATATTAGAAATGAATATGTAGATAGAAAGCAGGGGTTTGATGAAACAACTGAGACGACTCAAAACATTAACACTACGCAAGAAATTGACAGCAGCATTTCTACTGGTCATGCTTGTTCCAAGCATTATTGTAAGTTCTTTTTCTTATCAAGCAGCATATAAACAGACGGACCGCCAATTACTCGATAGTGCGACAACTAGCGTTACCGCATCCGATCGTGCAGTTACTCAAACGATTCAAGCCAAAATCGCTGATCTCGAATATTACTCTACGACGATGACGGCTAGTGATAACAGTGCCGAAGCAGATGAAGACATCCTGAAAAGGTTACAAGTGTATTTAAAAATGCATGCGGAAGCTGTTGATATGTTTGTAGGAACTCCCGAAGGAAAACTCATTATTGGCAAAGCCGTAGGCTCCACAAACGACCCTCGTGAACGTCCGTGGTACAAACAGGCCATGGAGAAACCCGGACAAACCGTAATCAGCCCTGTCGGACTCAATACGGCTAAGGTCCCCGTTGTATATATTTCACGTACACTTCCTGACAACAGTGGTGTTCTCGGTCTTTCGCTGAACCTAAATAATTTAAAAGAAATCACAAATTTAAAAATCGGACAAAATGGCTATATTATGATATTAGATGGTACCAAACGTATCGTTACCCACCCGACAGAAGTCAGCGGAAGTACCAAAATGGGGGAAACGATACCCGAATTATTTGCCTCCAAAGAAGGTAGCTTTAGTTACGATATTAATGGCGTAGATAAACACCTGATTTTCAAAACCAATACGCTGACAGGCTGGAGAATTGCTGGAACGATGGACAAAGCAGAAACCAGTGCCTCCGCCCAACCGATTCTTATCACGACGATCATCGTGTTGATGATTGCAGCCATCATCATTGGTGTGCTCGCAATGTGGCTAATCAGCAGTATACTTAAGCCCATCCAAAGATTACGTAATTCTATGGATGCCATCAGCCAAGGTAATCTTTCGATTAACGTAGCTACGACCAGCACAGATGAAATTGGTGAATTATCAAGATATTTTCAACAAATGGTAGATAACCTGCGTAACATGATTAAAGAAATTCAAGCGATGACAGGCAATTTGTCGGCATCCTCGCAAGAGCTTGCAGCAGGTGCAGAACAAACGACCCGGGCTATCGAGCATGTGACCATAGCCATTCAAGATGTGGCTGCAGGCAGCGAACGCCAAGTGAGCAGCGCTAAAGATAATCAGGAACGGATTAGCGGCATGGCAACAGACATTACCACTATGACTGAAACCATGGCTGAAATGACCACTTACTCCGCACAGGCCATTCAGGCGTCGGATGCAGGCAGCGAGCATATCGGCAACAGCGTCGTTTCCATTGATGGCATTCGCACTACCGTGGAAGAACTGGATACCATCATCAGTGCTTTGAGTGACCGTTCTGGACGAATCGGAACGATTGTCACCGTCATTACGGAAATCGCCAGCCAGACTAATCTGCTCGCATTGAACGCTTCTATTGAGGCAGCACGCGCAGGCGAGCATGGCAAAGGTTTTGCTGTCGTGGCGACAGAGGTCCGCAAGCTGGCTGAAAACTCAGCTTATTCCGCACAACAAATTCGTGAACAGATTCAAGGGATACAGAGCGGTGTATCTGAAGCCCTGATCGCTATGGAATCCGCCAAGGAACGCGTAAGTGATGGTATTAATTCCATTGACCTATCCGGTCGCTCCTTCTCTCGCATCCGTAGAGCGGTAGCCAAATCAGCGAAGCAGCTCGATAACGTCGCAGCTTCTACCGCTGGAGTCGCAGATGGAACGAGTTCAGTCGTCAGCAGCATGGAGGAAATTACACGCATCGCTGAAGAAGCGGCATCCCATACGGAGACCGTGTCCGCAGCCGCAGAGGAGCAGCTCGCCTCCATGGAAGAGATCGGTTCGTCTGCCGCAGATTTGACCCGTCTGGCGGAGCAGCTTCAAGATTTACTGACACAATTCCAATTAGATGAAACAAAATAACCGTTCCAACCGATAAATACAGAGAAAGAGTCTTCACAATGAGGGAGGGTTGGAACATGGATATCGCAGCATTATCAACAGGTATGAGTCAGGCCAGCTTAGCTCAAGCCGTAAGTGTGAAGGTATTAAGTATGGCTAAGGATCAGGCCAGTGAACAAGGACAGGCTTTAGTGCAGATGATGGAAAAAAGCGTACAGCCTCATCTTGGCGGTCAACTGGACATTCGCGCATAAGTACATCCATATGCTTGGTTAAGGGCGATTCTGCTCAGGTCTGGACAGACCCGGGTAGAATCGTTTTTTATCTCCCTATTTTTCGTTCAGCACAAAACGTAGTAAACTAGACATATCGTCCACGACCTCGTTCGGAGGATAGCGCAACATTCACACGATTTACATTGAAAAAGGAGGATACATAGTCTATGAGATATTCTGATTATTTTGAAAAAGCCAGAGAGCAACAACTGGGCGAGTTACAGGAGTGGTTGTCCATTCCGAGTATCTCAGCATTATCGGAGCACAAAAAAGACATTAACCAAGCAGCTGATTGGCTGGCTGCCAAACTGACTGCTGCCGGTCTGGAAAACGTTGAAATCATTCCAACCAAAGGGCACCCGCTGGTATATGCGGATCATTTGCACGCACCTGGTAAACCAACGATCCTCGTGTATGGACACTATGATGTACAACCCGTAGACCCGCTTCACCTGTGGGAAACGCCACCGTTTGAGCCATCCATCCGTGATGGAAAATTGTATGCGCGCGGAGCGACAGATGATAAAGGGCAGGTTTTCTTGCACATTAAGGCAGTTGAGGCCATTTTGAAGCAGGAAGGCACATTGCCGCTGAACATCAAATTCTGCATTGAAGGTGAGGAAGAAGTCTCCAGTCCGAACTTGCTTGAGTTTTTGCAAACTGGAGCTGAACGTCTGGCCGCGGATGCTGTACTGGTGTCCGACACTTCCTTGATCGAAAAAGGGAAGCCTGCCATTTGCACAGGTTTGCGTGGACTATGTTCACTGGAAGTCGCCATTCACACGGCGAACACAGATCTACATTCCGGCTCTTTCGGTGGCGGGGTGCCGAATGCCCTGCATGCTCTGGTGTCCTTGCTGGCAACCCTGCATGACGACAAAGGCGGCGTAAGCGTCGAAGGATTCTACGACGATGTTGCTCCATTATCGGCAGAGATGAGAGAAGAATTCGTGAAGCAAGGCTTCAATGAGAGCAAGCTGCAACAAGATCTTGCACTTGATTCTCTCTATGGTGAAGAAGGATTCAGCTTCGTTGAGCGTGTTGGGGCACGTCCGACACTGGAGCTGAACGGCGTATACGGTGGCTTCCAAGGGGAAGGCACGAAAACGGTCATTCCAAAAGAAGCTCATGCTAAAATCACGTGCCGCTTGGTGGCTAACCAGAATCCGCAAGACATTCTGGACAAAATCGAGCGCCATTTGCGCGCCCATGTTCAAGCAGGAGCTACCCTGGATATTCAACAGGGTGAAAAAGCGAACGCCTTTAACATCGACCCGTCACACGCGTTTCTGCAAGCGGCGGCCGATGCTTTTGAGAAGGTATACGGTGTGCGTGCCCTCTTTACCAAGGATGGAGGCTCTATCCCAATCGTGGAGACCTTCTCCCGTGTGCTGACTGCCCCAGTCGTGCTGATGGGCTTCGGCTTGCCAGATGAGAACCTGCATGCGCCAAACGAGCATTTTAACTTGAACAATTTTGACAAGGGTCTGCTGACGATTGTAGAGTTTTTGAAATCGGTGTAAGCACATGACAACTTCTTATGACTAAGTTACAATAGAGAGGGCGAAAGCCCTTTCTATTTTTTTTTGAGGAGCGCTACATAATATGATTATTCAGTTTATTCGTTTACGGTAATGTGAGGTACAGTTCATGAAAACTCAACCATTTTTCCGAAAATGGGTTGGGTCTATTTGGCTGTGCCTTTTTTCATTCACCAAATACGAATGAACGGGGTGCTTTTCTGTGTCCAAATGGAATAAACACGAGATGAAGGCTGACCTAATTGGAAAGCATCAACATCTCTTTAGGTGTCCTCTATGCTCTCAACCGATGCGTATGGTGGAAGGTAAAAGCCTCCTATGTACGAATCAGCATTGCTATGATCTCTCAAAATACGGGTATTTACATTTAGCCGCCCGGTCCTATAAGACTAAATATGATAAACAACTATTTTCCTCCAGAAGAATGATGTGCAATAACGGATTTTTCGATCCCTTAAATGAAGCGATAAGCAGCACTATAATGAAATTTATGAAGCCACTGTTTGATCAAAAATCACACCTTTACTTGCTCGATGCAGGTTGCGGGGAAGGCACTCATTTGAGCCACATTCAGGATAAGCTGACCTGGAAGGGAATCACTGAGCTTACAAGCGTAGGTATGGATCTGTCTAAAGAAGGTATTGTGGCCGCAGCCAAAGAATATCCTCATACCCTCTGGTGTGTTGCGGATCTGGCTCATTGTCCGTTTTCAAATCAACAATTTGACGGTGTATTCAATATTTTATCCCCTTCTAATTATGCTGAATTTACAAGAATCCTTTCGGAGGACGGCTGCGTCCTGAAGGTCATTCCCGAACAATATTATCTTCGGGAATTGAGATGCTTGTATGAACAGAAAAAGAATAAGCCTGCTTATTCGAATGACAATATATTAAGCCGATTTAAAGATCATTTTAAACTTCTATCCGCCGAACGGTTAACCTATCGTTTTATGTTAAATGCCGACCTCATGAAACCTTTGCTCCATATGACTCCCTTATCGTGGGGAGCTACGGAAGCAGACTGGCAGCAAGTGCAGGAAATAAATTTACCGTATGTCACAGTAGATTTGCTCATCTTATGCGGTAAAAAATAGAATACTAAAAAGCATTCACAGCATGGAACCATCCATGCTTCGTGAATGCTTTTTTTTTACGTTAGTCCCGTCGCTTAAGAAAAACGGGTGTAGCGCAACAGGTGAGCTAGCCGATTGAGCCGTTCTATCTCCCGATCCAACTCATGCAGCGGCTGTCCAGCCAAAGCAGCGTTTGCTCTCAGATCCCGTAGCGGGTTCATTTTCCGACCAATGAGTTTGAGCACCGTTGCCTTCCCCATGTTATTCACCACCACATATTGCGTTAGCGGATCAAGCTCAATCCACAATACATGATGCTGTTGAAAAAACGATAATAGTTGCTTTTTTAACGCCTCCAGCTCATCAATCTCACCTGTGATTTGCGGATGATGATGAAAAGCCACATAGCCCATCACCCGCAGGTCACTTATGATTTGTTCCAAATGAAGCGTTTCGTTTATGTACACATGGTTCGTGCTCATGCGGTTTCTTGCACCATTCGTATGATCTTCCCGGATGACGTTCACCACCTGACTATCGTTATATCAAGATTTATCTTTCCCCTTTTTCACTATAGCGCAATCGGCTTTGAAAAGTCAGGACATGTACAAACCTTACGAACAAAAAAACAACCGGCTTATACGCCAGTTGTTTCCCGTTCCACAAAATACTTATTGGTCATATAATGGGCCTTGCCTCTGGAAGTATCCACCATTCCCTTTTTGTTGTCGAGAAAAACAATCTCCCGGCATTTGGTGCAGTACCACTTGGTCCGCTTAAAGGGAGATTCTGTTACATACGATGTACCACATTTGCAATCTACTTTAATTAAGGTTTCTGTTGATTTGTAAGCCTGGGACAACTCTTTTAGGCCAGTGTCCGGCTGTTGAATCGGGATAATAACCTCCTGATAGCTTGAATACTGATTATGCACTTTAAAATCAGCCACCAGTTCCGCATGCAGTCCAAAGTACTCTTTGCCGATCTCGGTTACGAATTTTTTGCCAATTCTGTAACACTCAAGCCATTCCTGTATCTGTTGATTAGACAAAGGCACTGTGCCCTTGATACCACTATTTAATGTGTAAGTCATGATGTATAAAGTATCATCTTGTCTATGTCCGTACATGAGAAGCCTCCTTATAATACACTTGATAATGTACTACAAAGCGCAAAAAACATCAATTTTATTATTTGGCAAAAGACTTAATATAGCTCGGTAAGCACATAAGAGGTGTGAGTGTATAGTTAGAAAGCAACTGACAATCTGTCAATTGCTTTGTCTTTCCACATAGTATTTGTTGGTCATGTACCACGCTTTGCCTTTATCCGTATCCACCATGCCCTTTTTACGATCCAGGAACACAATGTTATTACACTCCTTACATGACCACTTGGTTCTTTTATGCGGTGACTCTTCTATATAGGAAGCACCACATTTACATTCTACCTGAATTAATGTTTTATACTGGCTGTACGCCTCTACCAGTGGGTCCAGCTCTACAGCTTTGCGTTCCATTACAGGCTGTATTATGGATATGTGTTCTCGCTGCTCCGAGTATTCATTATGTACCTTGAAATCTGCTACCAACTCAGGGTTTAAACCAAAATACTGTTTTCCCACAACCGTTACAAACTTGCTGCCAATTCGATATGCTTTGATCCATTCCTGCACCTGCTTACTGGTAGGTCGACAGTTCCCTTTATACCGCTGTTCAGCGTATAAGTCATCAAGTGTTGGTTGGGTGTCATATGTCTTAACGTTCACCTCCGATCAAGAATATACCACAGGTAGCTCTAGGCAAAAGCTACTTCCTACTACCTGAAGCAATGAGCTTTTTCTGCCTTGTGATTGTTCTTCAACACCTATATATAAAAGTATAGCTCAAAACCTGATCCATCTTCCATCCTGTCGTCATGCTGAATACTGCTTTGTAGGGATTTATATTCTTAGACTATCACCAGATGCATTTCTATCTTAGTATAACTTTGTGGTACAGTCTTATGTTTTGATCACTCCTGTTAGTTGCACTATGATCTCTAATGGTAGTTTCTTCCTTCTATATATAGTACATCATTTACACGCAAATTCCCACATATTTCAGCGGTTATTCTGTAAAACAAAAGCCTTCATCCTTTTTAAAAGGGTTACGGGACTGATCACATGGTAGAGGTTACTGCTTCCTTGCCGTCCCCCCGATTATGTTATAATAAAATAAAGCAAAAAGAGCGAGGTGAAGTCGATGAAATGGGAAGAAATTGCCGAATCACATCCGAGGCGATTTGTGTTGGTTGAGGCTATAAAAGCCAGTTCCAATAATCGCGTGCGCAATCTTGAAGACATGGCGGTTATTCAGGATTACGATAACCCGAAAGATGCTTGGAGCGGGTATAAACATTTTCACAAACTGTATCCGTCACGCGAACTGTATGTGTTCCATACCAGTCGATCCGATGTCGAGGTTGTAGAAGAGTTTTTCTCAGGAGTACGGTAGCGTACATGAAGATTAACCTCCATAATGGTTTGCCAATTGTTTCCTTAACTTTTTTTGACATCACAACCAAACTGCTCTATTACCAAACGTATTGTTCGATACAGGGTGCGCTGCAACAGTGTTTGATACGGATTTACTAGCCCAAATCGGCATTCACATTGATTTCATTAACGGGAGAGCAAAGCGGATGTACGGGGTGGGCGGCACAAAATTTGCTACGAACAGGTAATTCCTCATCTAAAAATCGGGCATATTCAATTAGATACATTTCCAATTCAACTAAGCTCTATTCAAGAGCCGTATGGATTTGATGGCATATTAGGCATTGATTTTATGCTAAAAACAAAATTAATTGTTGACTTTGATTTAATGAACATCCACTCCCCACTTTCACCTTTAAAATAATTCCAAGCAGGTGGCCACATGTCTCTTCCTTTAAATCTGATTACCATCATGCTCAGCCCGTAGAAGTATTACTTATACCCTTGGTTTCTCCTGCGGGCTGAGCCTTTGCCCAAGGGAGCGTGATGGTAATGAAACCTAATCAAAAAAATCGGTATCGAGCTTATTTTAGGCACCACAGAAAACGTGTTATTCAGCGTAAAAAACGGCTTTCAGCACACCGGGGATGGGCCGTCAAATTTGATGGTGTATTCTCCAAAGGAAAAATCCATTGTTCCTGCTGGATGTGCAGTAATAAAACAAAACGACTGGGCTATCCCAAATCAGAGCTAGCAAGAATAGATAACTGCCAGGAACAGCTTCAGGATTATCGTTATTAAACTAAAAAACGATCAAAACAAGCGAATGTCCATTGCTATGACACTCGCTTGTTTTACGTTTACAATAGATTTCCCAGCTTCTCTCCTCAATTTGAAATATAGAATAAACTTACTAGGTTTGATCAGCTAACATACCACAAAACAAAAGCCTTCCCGACCACCCTTCACTGTCGAAGGATCATCGAGAAGACTTTGTACCCCGCAAGGAACGAGAGGTCAGATTTTTAATTCGCCAAGCCTGATTAATTCCACGACCGCCTGTGAACGACCTTTTACGTTCAATTTTTGCATCACATTGGAAATATGGTTTCGGACCGTTTTTTCGCTAATAAATAGCTGTCCGGCGATGTCACGTGTTGTTTTGTCCTGCACGAGCAGTTCAAATACTTCACGTTCACGGTGAGTTAACAAAAACTTGTTTTTGTGGTCGTTACCCTTCGTCAATTTCACCCCTCCTTGCTCGGGTTTTGTGTGGTGTAACAAGGTTAAGGGATACAGTCAACACATTTTATGTCATGTGCTCGGGTATGGTTCAATATGCGGATAAAAATGGGCATAGGCACCTTACTTGCTGCTTTAATGATGGGTTGGACTTTGTGTCTAAATTATGTATTGACAGGCATATGGGCCAGCCTTATGATAAGAAAAACCGCGACTGATAATCATTATCAAAATAAAAATTCGATATAGATATCGCGCAACAGACTATGGTTCAGGGCCAGTTTGGCCAGAAAGGGTGTTCATTGATTATGAAACTACGTTATGCCGTACCGGCCGGAGTGCTGATCTCTTCTATTCTGTTCGCAGGTTGCGGGCAAACCGAAACTGCTACTCAGCAGCCTGCCGCAACGACCAAAGATGCAGGAGCCACAACACAGACAATGACTCCTGCCGCTTCTGCTCCCAATTTTGATCAAGCGGTAGCCGCTTACCGAACCTATGCTATCGAGCAATGCGATACGTTTGTGAAGAAGACAGAAGAATTCACGAACGCGGTCAAAGCTGGCGAACTGGATAAAGCCAGGGCGCTATATGCCCCTGCACGTATGTACTATGAACGGATTGAACCGATTGCAGAGGCGCTGGGTGATCTTGACCCGAATATTGATGCACGTGACGGTGATGTGGATGCAGCGGATTGGCGCGGCTTTCACCGTATTGAAAAAACATTATGGGAAGAAAACACAACCAAAGGAATGGACGAGTTTTCCGACCGACTGCTGAGTGATGCCAAGCTGCTGCGTGCCAAAGTAGAAACAGTTAATATTGACGCCAGCCTGATGGTAACGGGTGCAGTCGAGTTGTTGAATGAAGTATCTACCTCGAAGGTAACGGGTGAAGAGGAGCGATATTCCCATACGGATTTGTACGATTTTGCTGCCAATGTAGAAGGCGCGCAAAAGATATATGACATTTTGAAAACAGATCTGAACCAAAAAGATGCGGCATTGGAAAAACAAATCGGTGAGCGCTTTGCGGCCTTACAGCAGGAGTTGGCTCCTTTTAAAGACGGAGAAGGCTATGTATCGTATACAAAACTGAAACCGGAAGAAGTTAAAAAGCTGAGCCAAAACCTCGATGCCTTGGCAGAACCGTTGTCCCAAATGGGGAAATTGTTAGGAGTGTAATGATATGAAAGGCTTTAAGCGGCAAAAAGGGCAAGAAAAGCCGCAGTATGCGGAATCCCATAATGAACAGGCTGATCTGGTAAAAAAGGATGCGAAGCTAGTGGAAGATGAGTCGTCAGGAAAAAGCAAATCCGTATCACGCCGAGACCTATTGAAGCTGGCCGGGGTAGGTGGACTAGGCCTCCTGCTTGGCGGCGGGGGCGTGGGAGCCGTGCTGTCAGCCGGTCAACGCCTCGAAAGCATGATGACGGATGCGGATACCAAAGATGTAATCCCTTTTTACGGTAAGCATCAGGCAGGTATTGTGACTCCGGCGCAGGATTTCATCTGCTTCGCTGCTTTCGATCTAACAACCAGTGACAAGGAACAGGTGCGCAACCTTTTCAAAGCCTGGACGGAAGCAAGTGCTACAATGACTTCTGGCGTGCTGCTTGGCAACGATAATGAAAATCTCAACCTCCCTCCTTCCGATACGGGCGAGGCGGCAGGATTGTCGCCATCCCGCACGACGATCACCTTTGGTGTGGGCCCATCCTTTTTTGATGGACGATACGGCCTGGCAGGGCTTAAACCTGCCGAGTTCCGTGAGCTGCCCCGTTTTCAAGGGGATGCCCTGGAGGAGCAATGGTGCGGCGGCGATATCGGAGTGCAGGTATGTGCCAATGACTTGCAGGTAGCTTTCCATGCCCTGCGTAATTTGGCGCGTATCGCCAGAGGAACGGCGGTGCTTCGCTGGACGCAGGAAGGCTTCCAGCGAACAGCACAGGCCGATCCCGCGGGAAGCACACCACGCAATTTGCTGGGCTTCAAGGACGGTACGGGGAACCCGGACACCTCCAAGGCAGACGAGATGAATCGGCTGGTGTGGACACAGACCAGTGACGGACCAGCATGGATGGGTAACGGCAGTTATATGGCTGTACGCCGTGTACGCATGCGGGTAGAGGTGTGGGATCGCTCCACATTGGGCGACCAGGAAGATACTTTTGGACGTCATCGCAACAGCGGGGCCCCACTCGGTAAGGTCAAGGAGTTCGACAAGCTTGATCGGGCGGCCAAAAATCTGGAAGGCAAGCCAGTTACGACTCCCACCTCTCATGTGGCTTTGGCTCATGGGGACGGGAGCATTAATATTTTGCGGAGGTCTTATTCGTATTCAAGCGGATTGGACAAGCAAACAGGGCAGCTGGATGCCGGACTGCTGTTCATCAGCTACCAGCGTGATCTGTTCAAGCAGTTCGTTCATATTCAGGAGAAGCTTGCACGCAATGACAAGCTGAACGAATACATTGTACACAAAGGCAGTGCGGTGTTCGCCTGCTTCCCGGGTGTATCGCAAGGCGGCTACATCGGGGATACGTTATTTTAGCAGCAGGCAAGGAAGGGGATTTATATGAATCGGCGCAATAAAAGCTTGGGATGGGTGTTTGTGCTGGTGACAGCTCTGCTGCTGACCGTCACTCCGTTCATGTCCGGCTCCGGGTCGGTCGCTTTTGCACAAACGAATGCCAAAGCTGTCACCAATGATCAGCTAATGCCTGTGGTGGGCGGAGCGCTGGTGGAGGCGGGACAAGCTCAATGGACGGAAGCCTCCAAGGATCTGAAAGAATTCCGCACGCTGTGGGAGGCCGCCAAAACGAATGGCGGAGATTCAGCTCACATCGCGGCTGTAGATCAAGCACTCACCGATGCGGAGCAGACACTCGCCAGTGGCGGCGGGGAACCAGCGAAAGCTGCCTTATCCGTGCTGGCGCGCTCGGTCAATGAGTACGTCACTGCTGCCGAAGGGGACAAACCAGCCCCGGCTGGAGCCAAAGCAGCGGAAAAACTACTTCCCATGGCGAAGGGCAGTCTGGCCGCCATGCAAAAAGGCGATTGGGCTGCTGCCCGGGTGGATTACGATCGAATCGTCAAAGCCTGGTATCAGGTAGAAACACCGATTCGTTTGGACAATTTTCCGGTATACAGTTCGCTCGAAACTAAAATCAGTCTCATTCGCATCTCCATGCAAGCTGAGCCTATTCGC